>NZ_CP132359.1:5535000-5560387 GCF_030758975.1 Bosea beijingensis | reverse complement strand
CTTGTCGACAGCCATGGCGATCCGATGACCCGGAGCGTGGTTGCCCTCGTTCGAGGGAAAGGAGCGCGAACGCTAGCGCTGGCCGGGCACTATGACGTCGTTTCGATCGAGAACTATCGCGAACTCGGGCCACTGGCCTTCAAGCCGGATGAACTCCTGGCGGCTTTGATCGCGGACCTCAAGAGCAGGCCGTTGAAACTCGCCGAGCAACGAGCCTTGGAGGACTTCGACAGCGGCGCGTTTCTGCCGGGGCGGGGCATGCTCGACATGAAGAGCGGGATTGCCGCCGGCATCGCCGTCCTCGGGCGGCCAGCAGCAGCGCGTCGCGATCGCCCGCTCGCTCTGCATGAGCCCCAAGATCATGCTGTTCGACGAGCCGACCTCGGCGCTCGATCCGGAAATGGTCAAGGAGGTGCTCGACACGATGGTCTCGCTGGCCGACGAGGGCATGACCATGCTCTGCGTCACCCACGAGATGGGCTTCGCCCGTCAGGTCGCCGACCGCGTCATCTTCATGGATGCCGGCCAGATCGTCGAGATGAACACGCCGAACGAGTTCTTCAAGAACCCGCAGCACGAGCGCACCAAGCTCTTCCTCTCGCAGATCCTGGGTGTCTTCTTGAATATTCATACAAGAACGTGCCCAGGAAGACATCCTTGGCCTCAGCATAGTTCTTGCACACTTCCTGGTCCTCAACAAAATCAGCAGCAATGGCAGGCAGATCAGCAGGCATGGTGTCATGCTCCACCTCACTAAGACAGTGGGCTTTCTTCAACAGTGGTTTATCGCAGCAAGTCTGCAGTTTGCTGGAGATAGTCGCCTGGTTTTCACACATGTACTTGGCAAGTTCCGCCCTGTCATCTGCGCATTCCAGCAGGTCACCATGGCAGCACTCCTTGTTGACTTTGGTCAGGTCCGGCTACTAATAGGTGCTCCCTGCATCTATTCCTTGATAGTACGCTGAATCCTTCAGCACTTTCCTTATCATCGCCTTCCTAGCGGTGTCCTTGGCAATCCAGCCCGTTAGCTATCCTGGCTAACTCTCATCACCCTTCCTGAGTGGTGTCCTGATTCCATCGTCCTGATAGAAATTGCCTTAGTCCGTTAAGCGTCCATTGTCTTTCCTTGTGTAACCATCCTAGTTACTAGCGTCCAGCCAATGTCCTTCGCTTTCCTTGCCAATTATTCGTCCTGAATAATCGAATCTTCTTCCTGAAGATGACCGATTGAGCCATGAGCCGGCCCGATGCGGAACAGCATTTTCGCATGCCCGAACAGGCGCTCTCCCTGCCAGGGGGTATCCGTCTGTCGCGCTGGTTCCTGCGTCGCGTGCTCGCGCGGATTGCCATCGGTCACCTGACGGTCTTCACACCAGACGGCGAACGGCTTTGCAGCGCGCCCGGACTGCCCGGACCACAGGCGACGATGATCCTGAACAACTGGCGATCGATGCGCCGCCTCTTCCTTGACGGCGATATCGGTCTGGCCGAGGCCTATCGCGATGGCGACCTTCACACGCCGGATCTCACGGCCTTGATCGAGCTCGGGGCTGGGAGCACACGAGCGACCACGCGCCGGTGATGGTCGACCTTCTGCCGGCATAGGGCTGGGTGCGCCAGAGTTTTCACCGTTTCACAGGCTCTCAACACAATGCCCGGCCCTTAACGCGCGAAAGCCCGGCCCACTGGAAAGGGCCGGGCTTCCTCACGCGGCGAGCACACGCTGGGCAGCGAGGGGCTCAGCCGTCGGTGATCACCATGTCTGGCGATTGTACCAGGTGTCGACGTCAGTCTTCACCTTGTCCTTCTCGATGCCGTAACGCTCCTGGATCTTGCCTTCGAGCTGGTCGCGCTTGCCGGCGATGACGTCGAGATCGTCATCGGTCAGCGGAACAGGAAATTACCACGGATTAGGTAATCTTCAGGAAGAAGATACGGTTGTTCAGGATGAATAATCGGCATGGATAGCAAATTGGACATTGAACGGACTCAATAGTAACTAGGATGGTTGCTACTAAGGATGGGAAATGGACACCTCTGGACGAGGCAAGGACTGATCATCAGGATGATGTAAAGGACACCGCTCAGGGAACAAGCGAAGTGAGCTAACGAGGATTGTTAGCAGACCAGGATAGGGTCAAGGACACCGCTAGGATGGCGATGAATGGACTAAGCTGAAGGACGTCAGCATACTATCAAGGATTAGATGCATGGAGCACCTATAGTAGCCGGATGTTCCGCAAGCTGCTCGACCAGGGCCAGGCTGGCGACAACATCGGCGCGCTGCTGCGCGGCACGAAGCGTGAGGACGTCGAGCGCGGCCAGGTGCTGTGCAAGCCGGGTTCCGTGAAGCCGCACACGAAGTTCAAGGCCGAGGCCTACATCCTGACGAAGGAAGAGGGTGGCCGTCACACGCCGTTCTTCACCAACTACCGCCCGCAGTTCTACTTCCGCACGACGGACGTGACCGGCGTGGTCTCGCTGCCGGAAGGCACGGAGATGGTGATGCCGGGCGACAACATCTCGATGGAGGTGACGCTGATCGCCCCGATCGCGATGGAAGAGAAGCTGCGCTTCGCCATCCGCGAAGGCGGGAGCGGGCGATCGCGACGCGCTGCTGCTGGCCGCCCGAGAGCTGGCCCGGATACTTCGCCGCCTGCTCGGGGATCTTGACGCGCTTGAGATAGTGCATCGCGATCTCCTCGGCATCCTTCTTGGGCATCTTCTTCACCCAGATCGGCGCCAGCGTCAGGTTCTCGAGGATCGTCAGATGCGGGAACAGGTTGAAGTGCTGGAAGACCATGCCGACGTCGCGGCGGATCTCGTCGATCTTCTTGAGATCGTTGGTGAGCTCCGTGCCGTCGACGATGATCTGGCCCTTCTGGTGCTCCTCCAGCCGGTTGATGCAGCGGATCATCGTCGACTTGCCCGAGCCGGACGGGCCGCAGATGACCAGCTTCTCGCCGAGTGCCGCCTGATCATGGTCGATCCCAAGATGCTCGAACTCTCCGTCTATGACGGCATCCCGCATCTGCTCACCCCGGTCGTCACCGATCCCAAGAAGGCGGTCGTCGCCCTGAAATGGGCGGTGCGCGAGATGGAGGAGCGCTACAAGAAGATGTCGAAGCTCGCCGTGCGCAACATCGACGGCTTCAATGCCCGCGTCGGCGAGGCCAAGGCGGCCGGCGAGGTCATCACCCGCACGGTCCAGACCGGCTTCGACAAGCATTCCGGCGAGGCGATCTACGAGGAGGAGGTCATGGACCTCGAGCCTCTGCCCTATATCGTCGTCATCGTCGACGAGATGGCCGACCTGATGATGGTCGCCGGCAAGGAGATCGAGGGCACGATCCAGCGTCTCGCCCAGATGGCGCGCGCCGCCGGCATCCATGTGTCCCGAGGTCGCCGCGCCCGGCGAGCTGATCATTCGCGCCACCGCCATAGACCCGGGACAGGTCGCGCCCGCGCGTCACCCAGATCGCTTTCGTTGCGCCGTCCTGCTCGGCCAACTCGGTAAGGTCGAGCAGGACGTTCGCGGCGGAATGCCCGGCGCCGAGCACGAGCGTCGTGCGTCCCGCATACGTCTCGCGGTCGGCATCGAGCACGTCCGGGATACCGTAGGCGATCCGCTCCGCATACGCCTCCTCCCCATCGACGGGCATGCCGCCCGCCCCAGCCGGGTTTGGAGTGGTCCAGGTTCCAGAAGCGTCGATGACTGCGCGGGCCAGCACGCGGCGCGTGCCCCCGTCCCGGTCGCGAATGACGAGCTGGAACGGGTGAAGTTCGCGATCCCGGCTCACCACCTTGTCGATGCCGCGGCGGGGCCCCCTCTCGGCGGAGGTCGAGGCGCTCCAGTCGATCAAGGGGTGCGGGTTCGCGCTCGCCGCCGCCTTCGCGTCCGAGGTCGGCGACTTCTCGAGGTTCCGCTCCGGCAGGCAGGTGACGTCCTACTTCGGCCTCGCCCCGAAGCAGAGGTCGAGCGCGGACTCCGTGCGCCTCGGCGGGATCAGCGGGGCCGGCAACGCGCTCGTCAGGAGGCTGGCAGTCGAGGGGTCCTGGAGCTACGTCCAGGCGAGCCACCAACCGAAGCTGATGCCCAAGGGCAGCGGCGTCCCGCTCGAGGTGAGGATGCACGGGAGGAAGGGTTCCGAGCGCCTGCTCCGGCGCCGCGAGGAGATGCTCGCCAGGGGCATGCCCCAGGCGAAGGCGAACGCCGCCACCGCCGCCGAGCTCGTGAGGTGGCTGTGGGCCCTCGGCGCGATGTGCCGGGTCCGTGCCGGGCATGACGGCCTTCCGGTCGCGCAGGTGCAGGAGCGTCTCGGCATTCCGGCCTCGACGTTGTCCCACCACCTTCAGCGCCTGATCCGCAACGGCCTTGTCTCGCAAGAGCGGCAGGCGACGACGCTGATCTGTCGTGCTGTCTACCCGGCGATGGATGCGCTGCTCGGCTTTCTTTCCGACGAATGCTGCATCGAAGAAGTCTGTTCCGCATCATCCGGGAAGGCCGCCTGAGCGGTTTTTGATTTGCCTCATAATTCCATGATTCCAGCAGGAGCGGAGGATGCCGCGATGAATGAGCTTCCTGTCGTCGTGATCGGCGCTGGTCCCGTCGGCCTTGCCGCCGCGGCCAATCTCATCGCGCGCCGAATGGCCGTGAAGGTCTACGAAGCCGGGGAATCCGTCGGCGCCAACATCTGCGACTGGGGCCATGTTCGCCTCTCGGCGAATTTCAGCTTGCCGTCGACCGTGGTCTTGCCGTCATCGACGTTGACGCGAAGGTTCGTGCCGTCGGAGCCGATCACCCGCAGCCGGTCCGCGGCCGGATTGAAATCGACCGTGGCCATGGCACCAGCCGGGAGTACGGTGTCCATCTTCGACTTCATCGTCGCCTTGCCAGCCTTGTCGATCGTATAGATCGTGCCATCGACGCCAAGTGCGTAGAGCATGCCGTCGGCCGGCCTGACATCGATGCCGGCGATCTTGCCGGCGATGCCACTGACTTTCATCGACTTGCCGGCTTTCATGGTTGCGGTGTCGACCATGGTCAGCGTGTCATCGCCGGTCAGGGCTGCGAGCATGGCAGCCTGTGCGGCAAACCCGCTGCCGAGCAGCGTGGAAACGACGAGGGCGAAACGGATCGTCTTGGTCATCTTGTCCTCCGGTTCTGTCACGCGCCGCGGCCTGGATGCCTGCCTCGCGATCACGTTCTCGAACGTCCTGCCGACGACGCCCCTGTACGAGTTGTACCTGTGGTAGGCCGTCTCGCGTCTGATACCGCAGCGAATCCCCATCTCGCGCATCATCTTGAGCACGGTCTTGTCGGCTATCACGGCCCCCTCTTCCGCCCTGAGGCACATCGCTATCTGCCGGTGCCCGCAGCCGTTGGCGGTGCGCGAGAAGATCTCGGCGGCCGCCTCCCAGAGCTCGGGGCGCGTGGGCCTCGGCGGGTGCGCGAGGGCGTAGTAGTAGGTCGACCGCTTGAGCTCGGCGCATGCGAGCAGGTGCCCGAGCGCGTGCCCCTCGGCGCGCAGGGCCGCGACCGCTTCGGCCTTCGCCCTGGTCAGAGCCCGTCCCTCTCGACCAGGGCGCGTAATTTTTTTAGGTAGGCCACCTCGGCCTCGAGCCTACGGCACCGCTCCTCGAGCTCCTCCTCGCGGGTCCGCGGCCTCGCCTTGGAACCCTTCGGCCGGCCCTGCCCGCTTCCGCCGCTATCTGCGCCGGCATCCATCCGTCGCCGTCGGCGGCGGGCTCCTCGTCCTGATGGCGCTGATCGGCATCTTCGCGCCGCTGCTCTGGACGACGGACCCGACCGCGATCGCGCCGTCCAGGCGCACGCGCGTGCCTTCCGAACTCTACTGGTTCGGCACCGACATGCTCGGCCGAGACGTCTATTCGCGGGTGATCTACGGTGCCCGCGTCTCGCTGCTGGTCGGCTTCAGCGTCGCACTGCTGTCCTCGGTCATCGGGCTGGCGATCGGCCTCTTCGCCGGCTTCATCCGCTGGGCCGACGGCATCATCATGCGGATCATCGACGGCATGATGTCGATCCCGCCGATCCTGCTCGCCATCGCCCTGATGGCGCTGACGCGCGGCTCGATCCAGAACGTCATCATCGCCATCACCATCGCGGAAATCCCGCGCGTGGCGCGCCTCGTGCGCGGCGTCGTGCTGTCCCTGCGCGAGCAGCCCTATGTCGAGGCGTCGATCGTGGCGCCTTCGGCGAGCGGATGGGCGACGATCGATTTGATCAGAGCGAGGATGTTCTTGACCCGGTGATTGAGCTCCTGATTGAGCATCTTCTGGCGGATTTCGGCCTTGTTCCGCTCGTCCGCCAAGAGTTCGCTCTGGCGCAGGACGACCTCAATCAGGGTCCGGCGCGCCGATTCCGCCAGCTCTCGCTCGACCGGCGTCCAAATCTTGGAATGGCCCGCTACGGTCTCCTTCCAGACGGCAAAACTCTGCCGCGGCGTAAGCCGGTCGCCATTGGGGCCGGTCGTATAGGTCTTGTTGGGGTCGCCGCCCCATTCGATCGTGTGGACCAGTTCCTTGCGGAAGAAGAAGAGATAGTCGCGCGGGATCTGAGAGAGCGGGATGGCCAGCATGCCAGCGAAAGCGCCGGCATGGTCGCGCGCCGACGGCAGCGCCTCAGCCAGTGCCGTCGTCGCCCAGATCCGCCCTTCGCAGACCGATCCGGCGAAAGCGGCCAGCTCCTCAGCCAACTCCGCCGGCGGCGCGCTGCCTTCGGCACGCCACTCGCCATTCTGAGGCTTGGGAGGGCCTTTGATGTTTCGATTTGCGCTGACGCGGATTGGGATGGCTTTGCCGACGCTGCTGATTGTTGCGGTGTCGGTATTCGTCCTGATCCGTCTGATCCCGGGCGATCCGGCCCAGTTGATGCTGGGCGATCTGGCGACGCCGGCGAGCCTGGCCGATCTCAGGGCCCGGCTCGGTCTCGACCAGTCTCTGCCGGTTCAGTTCGGCATCTGGATCGGCAATGTCGTGACCGGCGATTTCGGCCAGTCGATCTCGTCGCAGCAGGCGGTGCTGCCGCTGATCCTGCAGCGCTTCTGGGTCTCGGCCCAGATCGTGCTGGTCGCGGTCCTGCTGGCGAGCTGCGTCGCGGTGCCCGCCGGCGTGATCGCCNTTTCGGCCAGTCGATCTCGTCGCAGCAGGCGGTGCTGCCGCTGATCCTGCAGCGCTTCTGGGTCTCGGCCCAGATCGTGCTCGTCGCGGTGCTGCTGGCGAGCTGCGTCGCGGTGCCCGCCGGCGTGATCGCCGCCTGGAAGCAGGATTCAGGCCTGGATCTCGGCCTCGTCGCGACCGCGACGCTGCTGCTCTCGATACCGACCTTCTGGCTCGGTCTCCTCTTGCTGCTGTTCTTCGGGCTCAAGCTCGAATGGCTGCCGGTGGCGATGGACAGGATGGAGGCGGCGGCGGGCTCGGTGCGATCCGCGATCCGCTTGCCGGAGTGACCGACGCGCTCGGCAACGATCCCTCGCTCGCCGAGCTGATCGCCTTCCGCGACGGCGCGCCTGACCTCACGCTCTTCGCCCGTGAGGCGAAGCGCTGCGACGACGAGGCGGCACGGCTGCCCTATGGCCGCGAACAGACCCATGAGATCCAGATGGCACGGGTTGCGCTCAAGATCGTAGCCTTGAGCTGCACCGCGATGGTCGCGATCTGGCCGGTCGACTCGGTCGCGGATGCCGACGCCAAGCAGGCACTGGCCCGCGAGACCCGGCTGCATGGCGACAACACCGACTATGGAATCGCGCCGATGCTGTCGGTCGAGGATGCCGACCGCCTCAGGCTGCACCGGGCCGCCTTCGCTGTCGGCGAGCTCATCGTACCGCCCGGCCCGGTCGCTCCCTCCATGGCGGATCGCGGTCTGGCCAGCTGGCCGCTATCGCGCTTCGACCTCGTCGATGCGGTGCCGCTCGCCGGGGGCGATGCATCGCTCGCCAGCGCGCAGATCGCGCGCTGGGCCGGGTTCGTCGACGCCTATCCCACGCTCTCCGATCTGGTCGATCGCTTCGCGCGGCTGATCGCGACGGCTGACCGTCTGATGGTCGTAGCCGACACGACGAGTGATGATCCCCGTCTCCTGCGCCGCGCGGCCGAGGGCGCCCGCATCCTCCGGGAATGGCGAAGACGCTCTCGGTGACCACCGCACCGCCGATCAGAAGCGCGATGCCGATGCCGATGATGGTGACGATCGGCACGGCGGCGTTCTTCAGCGAATGCAGGAAGAGCACGTCCTTCTGCGCCACGCCCTTGGCCTGGGCGGTGCGGACATAGTCCTGCTGCAGCACTTCGAGCATGGTGGCGCGGGTGATGCGGGCGATCAGCGCGATATAGACCAGGCCGAGCGTGAGCGCCGGCAGGATCAGATTGCGCGCCCAGGGCCAGATACCCTGCGAGAACGGCGTGTAGCCCTGCACCGGCAGCCAGTCGAGCTTGAGCGCGAAGAAATAGGCGAGCAGGTAGCCGACGACGAAGACCGGCACCGAGAAGCCCAGCACGGCGAAGCCCATCGCGGCCTTGTCGACCCAGCTTCCCGCCTTCCAGGCCGCGACCACGCCCATCGGCACGGCGACCACGACGGCGAAGATCAGGGTCAGCACCATCAGCGAGAGCGTCGGCTCGATGCGTTGGGCGATGAGCTGCGTCACCGGCAGGTTGGTGAAGATCGAGGTGCCGAGATCGCCCTGGATCACGCGGAAGGACCATTCGGCGAAGCGCACGAGATAGGGCCGGTCCAGGCCCAGGCTGGCGCGGATGCGCTCGACATCGGCGGGCGATGCCTGGTCGCCGGCGATGATGGCCGCCGGATCGCCCGGCGCGATGTAGAGCAGCGAGAACACGAACAGCGCCACGAAGGCCATCACAGGGATGGTCGTGACAATGCGCCTGATAACAAATGCGAGCATGTGGCCGTGTCCTATGTCTATGCCGCGACCCGCGAGATCGCCGGGGCGATCCGCGGCTATACCGTGATCGTGACCAAGTCGACGGTTCCGGTCGGCACCGGCGACGAGGTCGAGCGCATCATCCGGGAGCTCAGGCCGGATGCCGATTTCGCCGTGGTGTCCAATCCCGAGTTCCTGCGCGAGGGCGCGGCGATCGAGGATTTCAAGCGGCCGGACCGGATCGTGGTCGGCACCGATGACGAGCGGGCCCAGGCCGTGATGGCCGATATCTACCGGCCGCTCTATCTCAACAACGCGCCGATCCTGAACACCGGCCGGCGCACGGCGGAACTGACCAAATACGCCGCCAACGCCTTCCTGGCGACGAAGATCACCTTCATCAACGAGATCGCGGACCTGTGCGAGCAGGTCGGCGCCAATGTCCAGGACGTCGCGCGCGGCATGGGTCTGGACAACCGCATCGGCTCGAAGTTCCTGCATGCCGGGCCGGGCTATGGCGGCTCCTGCTTCCCGAAGGATACGCTGGCGCTGATCAAGACGGCGCAGGATCACGGCACGCCTTCGCGGATCGTCGAGACGGTCGCGGCCGTGAACGAGCAGCGCAAGCGGGCGATGGGGCGCAAGGTGATCGCGGCCTGCGGCGGCGCGGTGCGGGCCAAGACGATCGCGATCCTGGGTCTGACCTTCAAGCCGAACACCGACGACATGCGCGACGCGCCCTCGATCGCGGTGGTCACGGCGCTGCTCGACGGCGGCGCGACGATCCGGGCCTACGACCCCGAGGGCATGGAGCAGGCGAAGGCGGTTCTGCCGGCGGGCGTGACCTATTGCAAGGATGCCTATGAATGCGTGGCGGGCGCGGATGCCGCGGTGATCGTGACCGAGTGGAACATCTTCCGCCAGGCTCGATCGCCTCGATCTTCTCGCAGAGGAGCCGGGACAGTCGTTTCACGTCGCAGACAGGTTTGGCGAGCCCAACCCGGACTGTCTGAAGTCCGCGGTCAACGCGGTGGCAGACGAGATCCAGGCGTCGAGCCCCAAGACCGCGTGCCTCGAGGCGACCGCAGAGCTGGGCAACCAACTTGCCGATGTAACGAGCGATTGTCTCCGGCGCGCCGATCGGTTCGGCGAAGGCGCGGCGAACCTCGATGAGATCTGGGGGGCGGATAGCGATGATGGGCTCGGCGATCTCCCCGAGCGCCTGAGCCAATCGACGGGCGATCTCCGGGCCAAAACGGAGGGTCAGCGGCGAGCGCGGCTGGGCAATGATGTCGCCGGCTGTCTCGAAGCCGAGAACGCGCAGGTCGTTCGATATCTTGGCGGGCAGCCGCAAGCATTCCAGCGGCAGCGGTATTAGCGGCTGTGCCCGATGCCCGACCTTCGTAACCACAGTCGACTGAGAGACGTATCGCGCGAGTGCATGGGCAGCGCCCCAGCTATCGGCAATTGCGGCCCTGGCCTCAACGCCGGACATTGCCAGGCGGCCTACGATGGCATCCAGCATGTCGGCCTCACTGCCATGGAGATGGTCGGCACCGGTCGTGTCGATGACAATGCCATGGGGCGGGTCTGGCGCGACGATCGGGGCGACGCGATGGTGCAGCCAGATCGCCAACCGCTCAAGCTCTTGTGCGTCGGCCGCAGTATCTGCTTCCTCGACCAGCAGGCCAGGCACGAGCGCCTGCGCCTTCGTGGCCGGCATGCCGACGCGAAGCCCGGCTGTCAGTGCAGCGGCATTCGCCGCCTGCACTACCCTCCTGCTGCCGTCGCGAGCGATGAGGACGAGCGGGACCTCAGGCGGAGGCGCCGCGCCGCCAGCCATCCGCCGAAACCGATCGATCGACCAGTTCGGGAGGAAGACCGAGACGACCCGTGTCATCGCATGCCTCCAACTCGCGCGCGCCAGGAAATCCGCTTCGCCAGCAGGCGCAGGGCATGCCAGTGGATGGCCGCGGTGACCTTCAGCGTGAGCAGCGGATGCGTCGCGAGAAGCCGCAGCAGGGCCACGTCGCTCAGCTCCGTTCGCTTGCCGCTCAACACGGCAGTGATCAGGCGCCCTTCGGTGTCGCTGCCCTCGATGGCGACGGAAACGCGCTCTGCCGGCGGGATGACCGTAAAGGCGTAGCGCATGTCGAGGTTCATGAACGGCGAGACGTGGAAGATTTTGTCTGCTTCCTGCCTCAATGCGCCTTCGGAACGATCGGCAGGCGCCACATAGCTATGGATCTCGCCGAAGGTGTTGTGAACCTCGTAGACGGTCGCGCAGAGGCTGCCGTCGCGACGATAGCAGATATATGTGCTGAGCGGATTGAAGGCGTAGCCGAGGATGCGGGGCATGGTCAGCAGGCGGATCGGGCCGCCATCATGCGCGATTCCGGTTTTCGCCAGGATTTCTTCGATCTGGGGACGCAGTGGCCTGCCGCTGCGGTCCCCATAATCCGCGTCGCGAAAGGCGTAGAGATTGAAGCGATTGCGCGAGAAAAATCTGAGCTTCGCCGAAATCCGATCGATCTCGTCGAGATCGAGCAGCATCCAGAAGACGCGATAGGCCAACGCATGTGGCCGCGGCCGAAATCGCTGATGCCTGACACGGCCGACATAGAGGGCGGATTGCAAGGTCATGCGGCCTGCTCCAGTCGGGGCAGGATCGGAATGCGGCTGGATTCGTTGCGAACACTCCACGGCCGGCGGACGCCGCCAAGCGCCTCGGCGACCGCGAGACCGGCCTGCAGGCCGTCCTCGTGGAAGCCCGATCCGAAATAGGCGCCGCAGAACCAGCTTCGGCGCGCGCCCTGCAAAGACCAGAGCCGTTCCTGCGCCTCGAGCGCAGCCGTATCGAACAACGGGTGCTCGTAGATTTCCTCGTGCAGGATACTGCCTTCGCGCAGCGTATCCGGCGGGTTGAGCGTGACGAACCCGGAGGCAGCCTGCCGTCGGTTCCGATACTGAAGAGCAGCGCCGATGCTGCCGCGCTCGCCGTCGTCGAACAGCTCGACTTCGGCGATAGCTATGCTCTGACCCTGAAGGAGTGGCGCCGGCGTTTTCTCGAAAGCTGGGCAGACATCGCGCCCTTGGGTTTCGACGCCCCGTTTCGCCGGCTCTGGGAGTTCTATCTCTGCTATTGCGAGGCCGGCTTCCGCGCTGGGACGATCGACGTCAACCTGATTGCCTTGCAAGGCCGTTGACGGGCGCGGCCTGTTCAACCGCACCCATCGTGCCGGCCTTCTAGAGGNCGAGGCCGGCTTCCGCGCTGGGACGATCGACGTCAACCTGATTGCCTTGCAAGGCCGTTGACGGGCGCGGCCTGTTCAACCGCACCCATCGTGCCGGCCTTCTAGAGGCGCCGCGTGGTCAGCCCCTTCGCGACGATCGGGCCGGTCGGGCGACCGGTGGGAGAACCGGTGGCAGGTTCCACCGTGATCTCGAAGAGCTGGTCAGCCCCAAGCGGCAGGTTGTCCAATCGCAGGGGCGCGGCGCGAGCCCGGTCGATGAGGCCGACCGAACGCGGCCCGGTGGCACGGTCCCACAATGTCCAGATTTCCAGCGCACGCCCCTGCGGCACGGCGATATCCTGAAGCGGCAGCAGTTCGACGCGCCCATCGGCGAACGTGTTCACGACGGCCGCTGCGACATTGGTCTCGGTGAGCAGAACGGCAACCATCACAGGCTGACGACGCGCGCGATCAAGGGCCGCGACGAGCCCGAAAGCGAGCAGGAGCGCGGCGGCAATGCCGGCCAAAGCGGCCCCGCGCCAGAGCCAGAGATTGTCCCACCACTGCGCGATCCGCACGCCGAGCGCGGGCCGTGCAGCCACGGCCGGGGTTGGAGCGGGCGCGCGGTCCAGACCGCTCTCGATGCGCTGCCAGAGCCCGGCGGATGGCGCGACCATTCGTGCGGTTGCGTCGATCGGCGCCAGCCGCGCCTGCCAGCGGGTTACCGCGGCATCCAGCTTTGCGTCACCCGTCAGCCGGCGATTGCCTTGTCGTTTTCGGCTCGTCTCCAGAAGAGCCTGACGCCTCCCTCACTCGTGCTTTCCAGTCCGGGGACGGCTGCGAGGAGCTTTTGTGTGTAGGGGTGCCTGGGGTTGTCGAAGATGTCGTCGCGTGGGCCTTGCTCGACGATCCTGCCGTCCTGCATGACGATGACGCGGTCGGCGACCTGCTCGACCACGCCGAGATCGTGGCTGATGAACAGGCATGAGAAGCCGTGCTTCTTCTGGAGCTCGTCGAAGAGCTCGAGCACCTGGGCGCGGACGGTGACGTCGAGCGCCGAGACCGGCTCGTCGGCGATGACGAAGCTCGGCCGGCGCACGATCGCGCGGGCGATCGCGATGCGCTGGCGCTGCCCGCCCGAGAGCTCGTGCGGATAGCGCTCGGCGAAGCCGTCGCCCAGGCCGACTTCGGTCAGAACCTCCGCGACGCGGGCCTTGCGATCGGCCGGGCTCATGTCGGGCACGAGCCTGAGCGGCTCGGCGACGAGCTGCCCGATGGTCATGCGCGGATCGAGCGAGGAGTACGGGTCCTGGAAGACCATCTGGCAGTTGAGGCGGTAGTCCCAGAAGGCCGCGTCGCTCCTCGTGATCGGCTTGCCGTTGAAGCGGATCTCGCCGCCGGCCGGCTTGACGAGGCCCGCGATCGACTGGCCGAGCGTGGTCTTGCCCGAGCCCGAGCCGCCGACGACGGCGACGACCTCGCCGGGCTGAACGTCGATGCTGATGCCGTGCAGCGCCCGCTTCACCTCACCCTTGCGGAAGAAGCCCTGCCGGCCGGGATACTCGACGACGAGGTCGCTGACCGAGACGATCGGCGTCTTCGCCTCCGGCAGGAGCCGCGCCGGCAGGCGATGCGGCATCGCCGAGAGCAGCTTGCGGGTATAGGGGTGCTGCGGCCGGGCGAGGATCTCCTCGCTCTGGCCCTGCTCGACCACGTCGCCCTGGCACATCACGACGATGCGGCTGCAATAGCGCGCGACCATGCCGAGATCATGCGAGATCAGGAGCACGGCGGTGTCGTTGGCCTTGGTCAGCTCGACCATCAGCTCCATCACGTCGCGCTGGACGACGGCGTCGAGCGCGGTGGTCGGCTCGTCCGCCAGCAGCAAGGCCGGCTTCAGCAGCATCACCGAGGCCAGCATGATGCGCTGGCGCATGCCGCCGGAGAACTGACGTCGAGATCGTCATCGGTCAGCTTGCCCCACTGCTCCTTGACCTTGCCCTTGAGCTGCTTCCAGTTTCCTTCGACGCGATTCCAGTCCATCGGGACCTCCATCAGTCTCGAGTTGCGGATAAAGGCGAACGGCGCGTTAGCGCTTCCAGCGGCCTTCGTACTTGAACTCCGGCGCGGCCTTCAGGGCATCCTTGGTCGTGTCCATGGTCGCGGACCACTTCTTGTCGTTCTCGGAGTAGACGACCTTAACCGCGGGCGGCGCGACGACGACGTAGCGCTCGCCGATACCGAGGAAGCCACCCACCGAAAGGATCAGCCCGGACAGGCTGCCATTAGAAACGACGAGATCCTTGATCTCACCGACATTGTCCTTGGCGTTATTCTGAACGTTCAGACCAATGAGATTGCTGCTGAGAACGTCCGTCGGCTGCGCCTTGATATAGACTTCACGCGCAGTGGTCGTCGCAGTCTGAGCATAGGCCATGCTACCACCGAAGATCGTCGAGGTAACAGCGAGGGCGACGAGCATTTTACGCATATTAGAATTCTCCAGACATATATCCCAGCCGTCTCCACAACTGATCTAGGGCTCCAATGTTCCTACCGGAACATCGAGGATCAAAAGACGGCCACGCTAGCGCTTGAGCTCGATCGGTCGGGGCAAAACAGGAAAGGGCACCCAACAGTGATCCTGACTGCTTCTCTTCTCATATCGAGCGCCTGTGCTCGAGCTGCCGCCACTCCCAGCAATGAGCCTGCTTGCTACGCTGGACCCAGGAGGATGTGCGTTTCGGATTTGGAGATGCCTTCCATAATCCTGATGCCGCTCACCAGCCGGTTGAACGCGGGCATGTCCGCGACCTCGATTTCCGCTACGAGGTCCCAGAGACCGTTCGTAGTATGAAGCCCTGAAAATCCCGGGTTCTTCCGCAGGGCCGCTACGACGCTCTTCACGTTGCGCCCCTCCAACTCGATCATCATGACACCGCGTATCCGATCGGTGGATTCCATCTCCTTCAGCCGCACCGTGAACCCGGCAATGATCCCGCTCGCGAGCAAGCGATCCATCCGGGTTTGAACGGTGCCGCGGGCGACGCCGAGAAGCTTGGCCAATGTCGGAACCGTGGATCGGGCATTGACCCGAAGTTCAGCGATCAGGCGGTGGTCGAGGTCGTCCATCGAGTTGCCGATCCAGGCAGTTGATCTGTCGATTTCGACAGTATCAGCTTCACATCGAACGAACACGTCGTTCTTCCGGGCGGAGAGATCGCGTAACGTCGCTCCGAGCTCTGCCGTGGAGGAAACGTCGCTGTGGAACACGATCTGAGGCCGGAGTTCGGACCCCGCGTTCGAGAACTTTCGTGTCGACTGGTCGGCTGGGGGAGCGTCATGGCCTGCGGCGACTGCGATCACGCGACGATCGCCTATAACTCCTGCCGCAACCGGCACTGCCCACGATGCCAGGGCGCGGCGGCGAAGGACTGGCTCGCGGACCGGCAGGCCGACCTGCTGCCCGTGCCCTACTATCATCTCGTCTTCACCCTGCCGGCACCGGTCGCGGCCATCGCCTTCCAAAACAAGGCCGCCGTCTACGGCCTTCTGTTCAAGGCAGCAGCCGAGACGCTCGCCACCATCGCGAGCGATCCCCGGCATCTCGGTACCCGCATCGGCTTCACCTCGGTGCTGCACACCTGGGGATCGGCGATGACCCATCATCCCCATCTCCACATCATCGCACCCGGAGGCGGATTGTCGCCTGACAGCGCTCGCTGGATCCCGTGCCGGCCTGGCTTCTTCCTGCCCGTGCGCGTGCTCTCGCGGCTGTTCCGCAGGCTCTTCCTCGAAGGGCTCGCCGCTCTCAATGCTTCCGGGCGGCTCGCCTTCCATGGCGATCTCGCCCATCTGGCCGAAGCCGAGGCCTTCGCCACCGTGCTGGCGCCGCTGCGACGAGCCGACTGGGTCGTCTATGCCAAGCGCCCCTTCGGCGGACCTGAGGCCGTGCTGGCCTATCTCGCCCGCTACACCCACCGCGTCGCCATCGCCAACAGCCGCATCATTGCCATGGATCGGCACGGGGTCACGTTCCGCTGGAAGGATTATCGCGCCCGCTCCGCCGGCGAGACCTGGCGCAAGACCATGACGCTGACGGCCTTCGAGTTCATCCGCCGCTTCCTGCTCCACGTCCTGCCCGACGGATTCCACCGCATCCGGCATTATGGATTGCTCGCCTCGAGCCGGCGCGCCGGCACCATCGCCCGCATCAGGCAGATCATCGCGGCGCCAACACCGGACGCCATGACGGCAGATCGTGAAGCAGAGATCTCGGCCGAACAATCCGATCCAGTCGATGAGCGGAGGCCACCTTGCCCCTGCTGCGGTGGCCGCATGATCCTCGTCGAGCGCTTCGCGCCGGGCACAGCGCCGCGCACCATCTTCGCCGTCAGGATCGACACATCATGACGATGGCGCCGGGGCGACACCCAGACGGACCACAACCGGTCTCAGCCAGAGAGCGGGCGATCTTCTTCGGCCCGACGACGGAAATGGAGATTGCGGCGGGCCCGCATCCGTCCCAGGCGCAGCAAACCTCAGGCTGCCGGGCATCCCGGACAGAACATAGCGCCCTCGATCCACGCCTCGCACGAGCCCGCCAACTAGGCCGCGCCGCGAAATCCCCATAGCGCACGGCCCCGGGCCGCGGCTTCCTCCACTGGAGGCTTTCGAACGCCGGCCCTCAACCCGGACCATCCCAGCTCGCACGGGCCGGCATCCGAAACCCTTCACACCCGGAGGCAGCCTGCCGTCGGTTCCGATACTGAAGAGCAGTGCCGAGGCTGCCGCGCTCGCCGTCATCGAACAGCTCGACTTCGGCGACAGCTACGCCCTGACCCTCAAGGAATGGCGCCGGCGCTTCCTGGAGAACTGGGCCGAGATCGCGCCGCTGGGCTTCGACGAGCCGTTTCGCCGGCTCTGGGAGTTCTATCTCTGCTATTGCGAAGCCGGCTTCCGCGCCCGGACGATCGACGTCAACCTCATCGCCCTGCAAGGCCGCTGACGGGCGCGGCGTTTCTTGCCACATCGTCTCCTAGAGANCGCGCCGCTGGGCTTCGACGAGCCGTTTCGCCGGCTCTGGGAGTTCTATCTCTGCTATTGCGAAGCCGGCTTCCGCGCCCGGACGATCGACGTCAACCTCATCGCCCTGCAAGGCCGCTGACGGGCGCGGCGTTTCTTGCCACATCGTCTCCTAGAGACGCCGCGTGGTCAGCCCCTTCGCGACGATCGGGCCGGTCGGGCGACCCGTGGGAGAACCGGTGGCAGGTTCCACCGTGATCTCGAAGAGCTGGTCAGCGCCAAGCGGCAGGTTGTCCAATCGCAGGGGCACGGCGCGGGCCCGGTCGATGAGACCGACCGAACGCGGCCCGGCGGCGCGGTCCCACAGCGTCCAGATTTCCAGCGCACGTCCCTGCGGCACGGCGATATCCTGAAGCGGCAGCAACTCGACGCGCCCATCGGCGAATGTGTTCACGACGGCCGCTGCGACATTGGTGTCGGTGAGCAGAACGGCGACCATCACGGGCTGACGACGCGCGCGGTCAAGGGCCGCGACGAGCCCGAAAGCCAGCAGGAGCGCGGCGGCAATGCCGGCCAAAGCGGCCCCGCGCCAGAGCCAGAGATTGTCCCACCACTGCGAGATCCGCGCGCCGAACGCCGGCCGTGCAGCCACGGCCGGGCTTGGAGCGGGCGCGCGGTCAAGGCCGCTCTCGATGCGCTGCCAGAGCCCGGAGGATGGCGCGACCATTCGTGCGGTCGCGTCGATCGGCGCCAATCGCGTCTGCCAGCGGGTTACCGCGGCATCCAGCTTTGCGTCACCCGCCATCCGCTTCTCGAAGGCCTCCTTCTCTGCGCCCTCGAACAGGCCGAGCACATATTCTCCAGCAAGGATCTCGCGGTCGGGTTCCTGCGTCATCCAAGGCATTCCTTGAGTGCGATCAGGGATCGGCGGATCCAGGATTTAACCGTCCCGAGCGGCATGCCGAGCCTGCCGGCGATCTCGCCATGGCTCAGCCCCTGCACGAAGGCGAGCAGCACCATGCCGCGACGCGGAGCCGGCAGGGTCTCCAGGCAGCCGCGCAATGCCTTGGCATCGGAGAGCTTCGCGATCACGGTCTCGGGATCATCCTCCTCGCTGGCGGCCTCGCGCCGGCATGAGCGTCCGGGAAATCCTCCGCGAGAAGGGCACGCCTTTCGCCGAACTCGACCTCGGCGATCCGAGCCTGTCGGACCAGGCTCTCCTCGATGCCATCGAGACGCACCCCATCCTGATGAACCGACCGCTCGTCGTCTCCCCCGAGGGCGTGAAACTCTGTCGCCCATCCGAAGCCGTTCTGCCGCTCCTGCCGCCGCAACGCGGCAAGTTTCACAAGGAGGATGGCGAACTCGTCGTCGACACGGCCGGTCGGCCCGCAGCGCTCGCCTGAGATCATCATGTCCACTTTCGAACGTTATCTCACCGTCTGGGTCGGTCTTTGCATCGTCCTCGGCATTGCGCTGGGCCATTTCATGCCGGGCGCTTTCCAGGCCGTCGGCGCAGCCGAGATCGCCAAGGTCAACCTGCCCGTCGCGGTGCTGATCTGGTTGATGGTCATCCCGATGCTGCTGAAGATCGACTTCGCCGCGTTGGACCAGGTCGGGAAGCACTGGCGCGGAATCGGCGTCACGCTGTTCATCAACTGGGCGGTGAAGCCGTTCTCGATGGCGGCGCTGGGCTGGATCTTCATCACCTGGTTGTTCCGGCCGTGGCTGCCCGCCGAGCAGATCGATAGCTACATCGCGGGCCTGATCATCCTCGCGGCGGCGCCCTGCACCGCGATGGTCTTCGTCTGGTCGAACCTGACTAAGGGTGAGCCGCATTTCACGTTGAGCCAGGTCGCGCTGAACGACGCGATCATGATCATCGCCTTCGCCCCGATCGTCGGGCTGCTGCTGGGCCTGTCGGCGATCACCGTGCCCTGGGGCACGCTGGTTCTCTCGGTCGCGCTCTACATCGTCATCCCGGTGATCGTCGCCCAGGTCATCCGCAGCCGCGTGCTGGCGCGCGGCGGCCAGGCTGCGCTCGACCGCCTGCTCGCGAGGCTGGGGCCTGCCTCGCTCGTCGCGTTGCTGGCGACGCTCGTTCTCCTGTTCGGCTTTCAGGGGGAGCAGATCCTCGCGCAGCCGATGATCATAGCGCTGCTGGCGGTTCCGATCCTGATTCAGGTCTACCTCAATGCCGGGCTGGCCTACGTCCTGAACCGTATCGCGGGCGAGCAGCACTGCGTGGCGGGACCATCCGCTCTGATCGGTGCCTCGAACTTCTTCGAGCTCGCTGTCGCCGCGGCGATAAGCCTGTTCGGCTTCCATTCAGGGGCGGCGCTCGCGACCGTCGTCGGCGTGCTGATCGAGGTCCCGCTCATGCTGACCGTCGTCTGGATCGTGAACCGGTCGAAGGGCTGGTACGAGCGTGGTGACGGCGTTCGGAAGGTTCAAGCCGCAGAATAATTCGATGATCATGGAAATAGCGCTTGACCGTCCACTGACGGTATGGAATTTCTATTTCCATGGATATCGAAACAGCAGCGGCGCAGCTTGAGGCGCTCGGCAACCAGACGCGTCTCGAGGTCTATCGGGTTCAGCCGCCCCCAGTGCCGCAGTCATTTCGGCGGCGGATCTACTGGAACGTGTCGAGCGTGTCGGCGGTCTCGACGCCTTGGCCAGGGTTCGCGCTATCGAGACTGCCTGGCTGGATTCAGACGATCCCTTGGCGCAGACGCGCGCGGTCGTCAGTGCGATGGTCACGGAAGCCGGCTTGGTTGGCCCTGCCATCGTCTACGGGCTCAGCAGCCTCGTGTATCCCGCCACCCATCTGGCGAGAGTGGACGACCATGCTGGTTTTGCCGCCGCGATCGAAGCGGCACGCCGGGCTCAGGAGGAGACGGGGCGTCCGCCGATCAAGTACCGCGAGTATTTCACCGGCATCTCGGATATGAGCTTCCTCGGTCACCGGCCGCCGGAAGCCGAACGAGACCTGATCGCGGCCAACACCCCGATCGCTTCACTCGTCGACCGGGCGGGTGCGGATGCGCTTGTGTTTCCTGTCGTCAACATCGGGCCATGGGGACGTGAGTTTCATCAAAGGCTGGAACGCGTTTACGCGCCCTATGCCTTCGAGGAGCTGCCGCGATTCCTGCGGGAGATCGCCCGGCGATTCCTGGGATAGTCACACCCGACCTACCGACTCCGTCGACGGACCAAAAAACGTATCGAGAGCATGAGCCAGCGCCTCGGCGGCTTCCTCCGCCATATGGTGTTCGCTTGGGATCGATGCGCCGCGAATGTCGTCGGTCCATCGCTTCCAGACCGCGACGACATCGCCATAAAGGTCCGGCAGATCATCTCGCTCCGACCAGAGAACAGGAGCGGACACTGAAGCTTGCGCCCATCGGCGAGGTCCCCGCGATCGTGCTCGACGTCGACGGTTAGGCCCGCCCGGTAAGCTATCACGTCACCGTCCAGGTCTTCTTCGCCTCGGCCGATGCCTTCATCGGGGCCTTCGATCTCGGCGCCCAAGGCGAGACCAGCGTGCGCATCGACGTCAGCCAAGCGCATTTCTGGGACGTGACGGCAGTAACCGCTCTCGACAAGATCGTCGGCCGCTACCGGACAAACGGTGTTCCCGTGGAGGTCGTGGGCATGAACCAGGTCACCGCGACGATCATTGAGCGCCTCACCGTTCACGATAAGGAACGACTGGGGTTCTCAGAATACTGATCGCGTTCGTCGGTTGGAGACATTCCGGAAGAAGCGAAGCACGTCGGTTAAGGCGAGATGAGCCAAACGCGCACTGCGCTGCGGGCAGCGCCAGAAGCCGATTTTGGCGCCTTGCCTGGAAGCGGGCAGATGATCAGCACGAACGTTCGCAATATCCGATTGGGACGCTCACCGATGGCGAGCGTCCCATAGCCCAACGCGAGCCTACATCACAGGAAGGACCGCGATATCCCTGGCAGCAGTAGCGAGACCCGTGACCTTACCCAGCGCAGTCGCCTTTCCGGTCGCGAGATCGACCTTGTGCAACGCGCCGTCAGCCAGGAGCCAGCCGGTGTTGGTGCCATCGGCCGCCGCTTCGATGTCGAACGCGATCGCCTTCGGAGTGATTCCGAGCTTGCCGACCGCGCCGAGGACGCCGTCATTGGGCGGCGCCTGCTTGATTAGGCCGCCGATCTTGCTGTCGATGTCGTAGAGCGCCGTCTCCTTCGTGCCCTTGACCGAGTTGGTATAGGCGCCGGCCACGATCATGGGGGTCTCGCCCTTGTGCATGTCGGCCTCGGCGAATTTCAGCTTGCCGTCGACCGTGGTCTTGCCGTGTCCGGATGTTGCCCATCGTTGCACGCGCGAGGCGGATCATGGCCGCGATATCCCGAACGCGGCTCTTGAGCACGGCTCCATCGGCGGTCTCGAGAGCAACGTCCGTTCCTGATCCCATGGCGATGCCGACACTGGCTGCGGCGAGGGCGGGAGCGTCGTTGATGCCGTCGCCGACCATCATCACCGAAGTCTCGCCGGAGAAGGCCTTGATCGCCGCGACCTTGTCGTCCGGCATCAGCTCGGCCTTGTGCTCCATGCCGAGGCCGGCAGCGATGGCGGCGCCGGTGCGGGCATTGTCACCCGTCAGCATGACCGACCGGATCCCCATTGCCTTCAGCTCGGCCACTGCCTCGGAAGCATCGGCCCGGGGTTCGTCGCGCAAGGCGATGAGGCCGGCGAGGGCGCCATCGGCGATGACGGCGGCAACCGTCTTGCCGTCAGATTCGAGCCGCTCGACGCTGGCCTTGGCTTCCGGGCTGAACGTCGCCCGCGAAACGGCATGCCGCGGCGCCCCGACAAAAATGGATATGCCGTCGAGGGACCCGGTGACGCCCTGGCCAGCGATCGCTGATGCATTCTGCGCCGGCCGAACCGTGATGGAGTGCGATTCCGCACGGTCCAGGATGGCCTGAGCCAGGGGATGGCTCGATCCGGTTTCCACGGAGGCGGCGAGTTCCACCACTCGGCGCTCATCCTGGCCGAGCGAGACGACCTCGGTTACGCGCGGCGTACCGGCGGTCAGAGTGCCGGTCTTGTCGAACGCGACCACGCCGGTCTTGGCGGCAGCTTCGATGACGACGCCGCCCTTCATCAGCAGGCCCTGGCGGGCGCCTGTGGAGAGCGCGGCCGCGATCGATGCCGGAACCGAGATGACGAGCGCGCACGGGCAGCCGATCAGCAGCAGCGCCAGCGCCCGGTAGATCCAGACCGACCATTCGGCGCCGAGCAGGAGCGGGGGCACCAGCGCGACCAGCACGGCGAGCCCGACGATCGCCGGCATGTACCAGCGCGAGAACCGGTCGATGAAGCGCTCGGTCGGCGCGCGGGCTTCCTGCGCCTCCTCGACCAGGCGGATGATGCGGGCGATGGTGTTGTCCTCGGCCGCCTTGTCGACGCGCACGCGCAGGGCCGCCTCGCGATTGACCGAGCCGGCATAGACGGGCTCGCCGACGCCCTTGGTCTTCGGCATCGATTCACCGGTGACCGGGCTCTCGTCGATGCCGGAGGTGCCGTCGGTGATCTCGCCATCGGCCGGGATGCGGTCGCCCGGCCGGACCAGCACGGTCTGGCCGATCCTGAGGCTGACGGCATCGACCTGGCGGGTCGTGCCGTTCTCCTCGACGATCGCGGTCTTGGGCACGAGATCGCCGAGCGCGCGGATCGAGGCGCGGGCGCGGTCCGCCGCGACGCCCTCGAGCACTTCGCCGACCGCAAACAGGAAGACCACCAGCGCCGCTTCCTCGGCCGCGCCGATGAAGAGCGCGCCGATGGCGGCGATCGTCATCAGCATCTCGATCGTGAAGGGAATGCCGGCGCGGGCCGCCGCGAAGGCGCGCTTCGCCACGGGAGCGACGCCGACCACGCAGGCCAGGATGAAGGCCCAGTAACTGATGCCGGGCCAGATCAGGCCGGCGGAATAGGAGGCCGCGAGGAACAGGCCCGTCGCGATGACGAGCCGGCCCTTGCCGGTCTGGTACCAGCTCGCGCCCTCGGGCGTGGGCTCATGGACATGGCCGGGAAGGCCGTGGCCGTGATCCTTCTCCTTCGCAGCGGCGGCGCCGGTAGCCTTCGAGCCATGGGAATGCCCGGAATGATCGTGGCCGTGATCGTGCTTGTGATCATGACCGGCGTGGTCGTGACCATGTTCATGCTTGTGATCGTGGCCGGCATGGTCGTGATCGTGTCCATGGGCATGATCGTGATCGTGCTCATGACCCGAGCAGCCGTCGCCGTGCTCGTGCTTGTGGTCGCCATGCTCGTGCTTGTGATGATCGTGCTTGTGATCATGCGCATGCCCGCTATGCGCGTGGTCATGCCCGCAGCCGCAATCGTCCTGCTTGGCTGCCGGCTTCTGAGGGGACGCAGTGGCAAGCGAGCTGGTCGTGTACCCGAGCCCCTGGACCCTCTTCTCGACCAGCTCGGGGGCAGTCCGGCGGGAATCCAAAGACAGCGTCAGCGTCTCCGACATAACCGAAACCTTGACGTCGCTCACGCCGGGCAGGCGCTCCACCGCGCCGCGAATCTTCGCCGCGCAGCTCGCGCAATCCATGCCGCCGACCTTCCAGGACAGAAGCTGGCTGAGGCTTGGGAGGGCCTTTGATGTTTCGATTTGCGCTGACGCGGATTGGGATGGCTTTGCCGACGCTGCTGATTGTTGCGGTGTCGGTATTCGTCCTGATCCGTCTGATCCCGGGCGATCCGGCCCAGTTGATGCTGGGCGATCTGGCGACGCCGGCGAGCCTGGCCGATCTCAGGGCCCGGCTCGGTCTCGACCAGTCTCTGCCGGTTCAGTTCGGCATCTGGATCGGCAATGTCGTGACCGGCGATTTCGGCCAGTCGATCTCGTCGCAGCAGGCGGTGCTGCCGCTGATCCTGCAGCGCTTCTGGGTCTCGGCCCAGATCGTGCTGGTCGCGGTCCTGCTGGCGAGCTGCGTCGCGGTGCCCGCCGGCGTGATCGCCGCCTGGAAGCAGGATTCAGGCCTGGATCTCGGCNCTGAGGCTTGGGAGGGCCTTTGATGTTTCGATTTGCGCTGACGCGGATTGGGATGGCTTTGCCGACGCTGCTGATCGTTGCGGTGTCGGTGTTCGTCCTGATCCGTCTGATCCCGGGCGATCCGGCCCAGTTGATGCTGGGCGATCTGGCGACGCCGGCGAGCCTGGCGGATCTCAGGGCCCGGCTCGGTCTCGACCAGTCTCTGCCGGTTCAGTTCGGCATCTGGATCGGCAATGTCGTGACCGGCGATTTCGGCCAGTCGATCTCGTCGCAGCAGGCGGTGCTGCCGCTGATCCTGCAGCGCTTCTGGGTCTCGGCCCAGATCGTGCTGGTCGCGGTCCTGCTGGCGAGCTGCGTCGCGGTGCCCGCCGGCGTGATCGCCGCCTGGAAGCAGGATTCAGGCCTGGATCTCGGCCTCGTCGCCACCGCGACGCTGCTGCTCTCGATCCCGACCTTCTGGCTCGGCCTCCTGCTGCTGCTGTTCTTCGGGCTCAAGCTCGAATGGCTGCCGGTGGTCGGCTATGTCTCGATCGCCGAGAACCCGTGGGCCGGCATCCTCTACCTGGTCATGCCGATCCTGACGCTGTTCCTGCACGAGATCGGCGTGATCCTGCGCATGGCGCGCGCCTCGACGCTGGAGGTGCTCAGGCTCGACTACATCACTCATGCCCGCGCCAAGGGCCTGTCGGAACGCGCCGTGCTCTGGCGCCACGCCTTCAAGAACGCCTTCGGCCCGACCTGGACCCTGATCGGCCTCGTGCTCGGCAATCTTCTGGGCGGCATCGCGGTGGTCGAGACCGTCTTCACCATCCCGGGGCTGGGTCGCCTGCTGGTCGATGCGATCTTCGCGCGCGACTATCCGGTCATCCAGGGCTGCATGCTCTTCGTCGCCTTCACCTACGTCCTGGTGAACCTCGTCATCGACCTCTGCTACCCGGTCTTCGATCCAAGGGTGACGGCCCAATGAGCAGTGACCGCACCATGACCAGCGACAGCACCCCGGGCACCGCCGCCTCCGCGAAGAAGCCCGGCCGCATGAAGCTCCCGGCCCCCAACGCGATCGTCGGCGGCACGCTGATCGGCATCCTGCTCGTCAGCGCCTGCACCGGCGCGCTCTGGACGCCCTATGATCCGCTCAAGCTCTCCTTCCGCGAGAAGCTCGCGGCGCCCTCCGC